>NZ_LT703000.1 GCF_900149685.1 Erythrobacter sp. Alg231-14
GGCATTCCTGCTGAACCGCTCTTCCGATCTTTCTCTTGTTGACATTTTAAAAGAGCGTGGATTACTATCTGAGTCCGATGCTGTTCAACCACTAATAGGTAAGAAATCATGAGTCAAGTTACTGAACAATCCGTACGTTTCCAGACCGCTTTGGCCTCTATTAAGCTCATTCAGGCTTCTGCCGTTTTGGATTTAACCGAAGATGATTTCGATTTTCTGACGAGTAACAAAGTTTGGATTGCTACTGACCGCTCTCGTGCTCGTCGCTGCGTTGAGGCTTGCGTTTATGGTACGCTGGACTTTGTAGGATACCCTCGCTTTCCTGCTCCTGTTGAGTTTATTGCTGCCGTCATTGCTTATTATGTTCATCCCGTCAACATTCAAACGGCCTGTCTCATCATGGAAGGCGCTGAATTTACGGAAAACATTATTAATGGCGTCGAGCGTCCGGTTAAAGCCGCTGAATTGTTCGCGTTTACCTTGCGTGTACGCGCAGGAAACACTGACGTTCTTACTGACGCAGAAGAAAACGTGCGTCAAAAATTACGTGCAGAAGGAGTGATGTAATGTCTAAAGGTAAAAAACGTTCTGGCGCTCGCCCTGGTCGTCCGCAGCCGTTGCGAGGTACTAAAGGCAAGCGTAAAGGCGC
The DNA here is from genome assembly GCF_900149685.1 of Erythrobacter sp. Alg231-14. Lineage (NCBI taxonomy): Bacteria > Pseudomonadati > Pseudomonadota > Alphaproteobacteria > Sphingomonadales > Erythrobacteraceae > Erythrobacter > Erythrobacter sp. Alg231-14. Next base: position 650 of record NZ_LT703000.1, read on the forward strand.
TCGTCTTTGGTATGTAGGTGGTCAACAATTTTAATTGCAGGGGCTTCGGCCCCTTACTTGAGGATAAATTATGTCTAATATTCAAACTGGCGCCGAGCGTATGCCGCATGACCTTTCCCATCTTGGCTTCCTTGCTGGTCAGATTGGTCGTCTTATTACCATTTCAACTACTCCGGTTATCGCTGGCGACTCCTTCGAGATGGACGCCGTTGGCGCTCTCCGTCTTTCTCCATTGCGTCGTGGCCTTGCTATTGACTCTACTGTAGACATTTTTACTTTTTATGTCCCTCATCGTCACGTTTATGGTGAACAGTGGATTAAGTTCATGAAGGATGGTGTTAATGCCACTCCTCTCCCGACTGTTAACACTACTGGTTATATTGACCATGCCGCTTTTCTTGGCACGATTAACCCTGATACCAATAAAATCCCTAAGCATTTGTTTCAGGGTTATTTGAATATCTATAACAACTATTTTAAAGCGCCGTGGATGCCTGACCGTACCGAGGCTAACCCTAATGAGCTTAATCAAGATGATGCTCGTTATGGTTTCCGTTGCTGCCATCTCAAAAACATTTGGACTGCTCCGCTTCCTCCTGAGACTGAGCTTTCTCGCCAAATGACGACTTCTACCACATCTATTGACATTATGGGTCTGCAAGCTGCTTATGCTAATTTGCATACTGACCAAGAACGTGATTACTTCATGCAGCGTTACCATGATGTTATTTCTTCATTTGGAGGTAAAACCTCTTATGACGCTGACAACCGTCCTTTACTTGTCATGCGCTCTAATCTCTGGGCATCTGGCTATGATGTTGATGGAACTGACCAAACGTCGTTAGGCCAGTTTTCTGGTCGTGTTCAACAGACCTATAAACATTCTGTGCCGCGTTTCTTTGTTCCTGAGCATGGCACTATGTTTACTCTTGCGCTTGTTCGTTTTCCGCCTACTGCGACTAAAGAGATTCAGTACCTTAACGCTAAAGGTGCTTTGACTTATACCGATATTGCTGGCGACCCTGTTTTGTATGGCAACTTGCCGCCGCGTGAAATTTCTATGAAGGATGTTTTCCGTTCTGGTGATTCGTCTAAGAAGTTTAAGATTGCTGAGGGTCAGTGGTATCGTTATGCGCCTTCGTATGTTTCTCCTGCTTATCACCTTCTTGAAGGCTTCCCATTCATTCAGGAACCGCCTTCTGGTGATTTGCAAGAACGCGTACTTATTCGCCACCATGATTATGACCAGTGTTTCCAGTCCGTTCAGTTGTTGCAGTGGAATAGTCAGGTTAAATTTAATGTGACCGTTTATCGCAATCTGCCGACCACTCGCGATTCAATCATGACTTCGTGATAAAAGATTGAGTGTGAGGTTATAACGCCGAAGCGGTAAAAATTTTAATTTTTGCCGCTGAGGGGTTGACCAAGCGAAGCGCGGTAGGTTTTCTGCTTAGGAGTTTAATCATGTTTCAGACTTTTATTTCTCGCCATAATTCAAACTTTTTTTCTGATAAGCTGGTTCTCACTTCTGTTACTCCAGCTTCTTCGGCACCTGTTTTACAGACACCTAAAGCTACATCGTCAACGTTATATTTTGATAGTTTGACGGTTAATGCTGGTAATGGTGGTTTTCTTCATTGCATTCAGATGGATACATCTGTCAACGCCGCTAATCAGGTTGTTTCTGTTGGTGCTGATATTGCTTTTGATGCCGACCCTAAATTTTTTGCCTGTTTGGTTCGCTTTGAGTCTTCTTCGGTTCCGACTACCCTCCCGACTGCCTATGATGTTTATCCTTTGGATGGTCGCCATGATGGTGGTTATTATACCGTCAAGGACTGTGTGACTATTGACGTCCTTCCCCGTACGCCGGGCAATAATGTTTATGTTGGTTTCATGGTTTGGTCTAACTTTACCGCTACTAAATGCCGCGGATTGGTTTCGCTGAATCAGGTTATTAAAGAGATTATTTGTCTCCAGCCACTTAAGTGAGGTGATTTATGTTTGGTGCTATTGCTGGCGGTATTGCTTCTGCTCTTGCTGGTGGCGCCATGTCTAAATTGTTTGGAGGCGGTCAAAAAGCCGCCTCCGGTGGCATTCAAGGTGATGTGCTTGCTACCGATAACAATACTGTAGGCATGGGTGATGCTGGTATTAAATCTGCCATTCAAGGCTCTAATGTTCCTAACCCTGATGAGGCCGTCCCTAGTTTTGTTTCTGGTGCTATGGCTAAAGCTGGTAAAGGACTTCTTGAAGGTACGTTGCAGGCTGGCACTTCTGCCGTTTCTGATAAGTTGCTTGATTTGGTTGGACTTGGTGGCAAGTCTGCCGCTGATAAAGGAAAGGATACTCGTGATTATCTTGCTGCTGCATTTCCTGAGCTTAATGCTTGGGAGCGTGCTGGTGCTGATGCTTCCTCTGCTGGTATGGTTGACGCCGGATTTGAGAATCAAAAAGAGCTTACTAAAATGCAACTGGACAATCAGAAAGAGATTGCCGAGATGCAAAATGAGACTCAAAAAGAGATTGCTGGCATTCAGTCGGCGACTTCACGCCAGAATACGAAAGACCAGGTATATGCACAAAATGAGATGCTTGCTTATCAACAGAAGGAGTCTACTGCTCGCGTTGCGTCTATTATGGAAAACACCAATCTTTCCAAGCAACAGCAGGTTTCCGAGATTATGCGCCAAATGCTTACTCAAGCTCAAACGGCTGGTCAGTATTTTACCAATGACCAAATCAAAGAAATGACTCGCAAGGTTAGTGCTGAGGTTGACTTAGTTCATCAGCAAACGCAGAATCAGCGGTATGGCTCTTCTCATATTGGCGCTACTGCAAAGGATATTTCTAATGTCGTCACTGATGCTGCTTCTGGTGTGGTTGATATTTTTCATGGTATTGATAAAGCTGTTGCCGATACTTGGAACAATTTCTGGAAAGACGGTAAAGCTGATGGTATTGGCTCTAATTTGTCTAGGAAATAACCGTCAGGATTGACACCCTCCCAATTGTATGTTTTCATGCCTCCAAATCTTGGAGGCTTTTTTATGGTTCGTTCTTATTACCCTTCTGAATGTCACGCTGATTATTTTGACTTTGAGCGTATCGAGGCTCTTAAACCTGCTATTGAGGCTTGTGGCATTTCTACTCTTTCTCAATCCCCAATGCTTGGCTTCCATAAGCAGATGGATAACCGCATCAAGCTCTTGGAAGAGATTCTGTCTTTTCGTATGCAGGGCGTTGAGTTCGATAATGGTGATATGTATGTTGACGGCCATAAGGCTGCTTCTGACGTTCGTGATGAGTTTGTATCTGTTACTGAGAAGTTAATGGATGAATTGGCACAATGCTACAATGTGCTCCCCCAACTTGATATTAATAACACTATAGACCACCGCCCCGAAGGGGACGAAAAATGGTTTTTAGAGAACGAGAAGACGGTTACGCAGTTTTGCCGCAAGCTGGCTGCTGAACGCCCTCTTAAGGATATTCGCGATGAGTATAATTACCCCAAAAAGAAAGGTATTAAGGATGAGTGTTCAAGATTGCTGGAGGCCTCCACTATGAAATCGCGTAGAGGCTTTGCTATTCAGCGTTTGATGAATGCAATGCGACAGGCTCATGCTGATGGTTGGTTTATCGTTTTTGACACTCTCACGTTGGCTGACGACCGATTAGAGGCGTTTTATGATAATCCCAATGCTTTGCGTGACTATTTTCGTGATATTGGTCGTATGGTTCTTGCTGCCGAGGGTCGCAAGGCTAATGATTCACACGCCGACTGCTATCAGTATTTTTGTGTGCCTGAGTATGGTACAGCTAATGGCCGTCTTCATTTCCATGCGGTGCACTTTATGCGGACACTTCCTACAGGTAGCGTTGACCCTAATTTTGGTCGTCGGGTACGCAATCGCCGCCAGTTAAATAGCTTGCAAAATACGTGGCCTTATGGTTACAGTATGCCCATCGCAGTTCGCTACACGCAGGACGCTTTTTCACGTTCTGGTTGGTTGTGGCCTGTTGATGCTAAAGGTGAGCCGCTTAAAGCTACCAGTTATATGGCTGTTGGTTTCTATGTGGCTAAATACGTTAACAAAAAGTCAGATATGGACCTTGCTGCTAAAGGTCTAGGAGCTAAAGAATGGAACAACTCACTAAAAACCAAGCTGTCGCTACTTCCCAAGAAGCTGTTCAGAATCAGAATGAGCCGCAACTTCGGGATGAAAATGCTCACAATGACAAATCTGTCCACGGAGTGCTTAATCCAACTTACCAAGCTGGGTTACGACGCGACGCCGTTCAACCAGATATTGAAGCAGAACGCAAAAAGAGAGATGAGATTGAGGCTGGGAAAAGTTACTGTAGCCGACGTTTTGGCGGCGCAACCTGTGACGACAAATCTGCTCAAATTTATGCGCGCTTCGATAAAAATGATTGGCGTATCCAACCTGCAGAGTTTTATCGCTTCCATGACGCAGAAGTTAACACTTTCGGATATTTCTGATGAGTCGAAAAATTATCTTGATAAAGCAGGAATTACTACTGCTTGTTTACGAATTAAATCGAAGTGGACTGCTGGCGGAAAATGAGAAAATTCGACCTACCCTTGCGCAGCTCGAGAAGCTCTTACTTTGCGACCTAGAACGTAAGAGAGGTTCAGAAGGAATGCCGAGACAGATCTCGTATGCCGTCTTATGCTTGCAAAATAAAACA